>NZ_JBHLYW010000010.1:0-28444 GCF_042431625.1 Flavobacterium procerum
GATGCTGTACTCCACATTATAGTTTCCTGACGGAGTGTTCGGTGCAACCGTAACCGTTCCGTCTGCGTTAAGCGTCAATCCTGTCGGAACAGTGATTCCGGTCAGTTTTACTTGCCCTGCAGAAGTTCCGATTACGGCCGGATTTCCGTTCAAGGTATCGTTTGCTGTTAATGAAGCGGTCGTACCTCCAGTATTCCCGTTGACTGAAGCTGTCGTTTCAATCACTGCATCTATTACCGGAGTTCCTACTGTTATCACAGAAACCACTGTATCACAATTTGATGGATTGCTTCCAACTTCGCAAATTGTATATTCAACATTATAATTTCCTGCAGGAGTGTTTGCTGCAACCGTAACCGTTCCATTCACATTTAAAGTCAAACCAGTTGGTAGAGCACCCACAATATTTATAGTAACTTCTCCTGGACTGGTTCCTATTACAACTGGGGTTCCATTTAAAGTATCGTTTGCAGTTAATGAAACAGTCGTTCCCCCAGTATTTCCGTTGATTGATGTTGTAGTTTCAGTCACTGCGTCTAAATTTCCTTTAACCACAACAGTTACTTGAGCCGTGTCACAGTTTCCAGAATTTAAGCCTGTTTCGCATAATTGATAGGTAATACTATAAGTACCCGAAACAGTATTAGGAGCAAGAGTTAACACTCCTTCAGAATCGATACTTAAAGTACCATTTGTTATAGGTGTAACATCTGTATTTGATGATGTAACTGCGATGCCATCTAAGGTATCATTTGTTGTGACATTTCCGACAGTTGTCGAGGTTATTGTTCCAGGTGTCTGAACCGCAAAAGTATTGTCATCATTAGCACAAATTTCAGCGTTAATCTTAACCGAAGCAGAGCTAGAAGACGTACAGCCATTAAATGTTGAACTTACAGTATAACTCCCTTTTTGTGCTGTTATTACTCCTGTTGATGTATTTAATAAAGCACCTGCAGGTGTTATATTATAAGTATAAGAAGGATTGTAATTTGTTATAGTGAAACTTCCTGTCGATGTTCCACAAATTGGTTGTGTAATCGTACTGAATAACGGTGTATCAGGAGTCGTTTTCGGAGTGGCAGTTCCTGAACCGGAAGCGCTTGTACAGCCATTGACTGTCGTAGTAACGGTATAAGTTCCTGCAACAGAAACAGTTATGCTTGATGTCGACGCTCCCGTATTCCACAAAAGAGTGCCCGAAGCAGTCGTTGATAATGTCGAAGTGCCGTTGCAGTTGTCAACTACCGTTACAACCGGAGCCGACGGAGTCGTTTTCGGAGCCGCAGTTCCTGAACCAGCAGCACTTGTACAGCTGTTTACCGTCGCAGTAACTGTGTAAGTTCCGGCAGCAGAAACCGTTATGCTTGATGTCGACGCTCCCGTATTCCACAAAAGAGTGCCCGAAGCAGTCGTTGATAATGTCGAAGTGCCGTTGCAGTTGTCAACTACCGTTACAACGGGAGCCGACGGAGTCGTTTTCGGAGCCGCAGTTCCTGAACCAGCAGCGCTTGTACAGCCGTTTACTGTCGCAGTAACTGTGTAAGTTCCGGCAGCAGAAACCGTTATGCTTGATGTCGACGCTCCCGTATTCCATAAAAGGGTTCCCGAAGCAGTCGTTGATAATGTAGAAGTGCCGTTGCAGTTGTCAACTACCGTTACAACGGGAGCCGACGGAGTCGTTTTCGGAGTGGCAGTTCCTGAACCGGAAGCACTTGTACAGCCATTGACTGTCGTAGTAACCGTATAGGTACCGGCAGCAGAAACCGTTATGCTTGATGTCGATGCTCCGGTATTCCATAAAAGGGTACCCGAAGCGGTCGTTGATAATGTAGAAGTGCCATTGCAGTTATCAACTACCGTTACAACCGGAGCCGACGGAGTCGTTTTCGGAGCCGCAGTTCCTGAACCAGCAGCGCTTGTACAGCCGTTTACTGTCGCAGTAACTGTGTAAGTTCCGGCAACAGAAACCGTTATGCTTGATGTCGACGCTCCAGTATTCCATAAAAGGGTGCCCGAAGCGGTCGTTGATAATGTCGAAGTGCCGTTGCAGTTGTCAACCACCGTTACGACCGGAGCCGACGGAGTCGTTTTCGGAGCGGCAGTTCCTGAACCAGCAGCGCTTGTACAGCCATTGACTGTCGCAGTAACGGTATAAGTTCCGGCAGCAGAAACCGTTATGCTTGATGTCGACGCTCCCGTATTCCACAAAAGAGTGCCCGAAGCAGTCGTTGATAATGTAGAAGTGCCATTGCAGTTATCAACTACCGTTACAACCGGAGCCGACAGAGTCGTTTTCGGAGCCGCAGTTCCTGAACCAGCAGCGCTTGTACAGCCGTTTACTGTCGCAGTAACTGTGTAAGTTCCGACAGCAGAAACCGTTATGCTTGATGTCGACGCTCCTGTGCTCCATAAAAGAGTTCCCGAAGCGGTCGTTGATAATGTAGAAGTGCCATTGCAGTTGTCAACCACCGTTACCGTTGGAGCAGTTGGCATGGCATTTACTGCAACATTTACTGCATTGCTCGTAGAAAAGCATCCTGTAACAGCATTAGTTCCTATTACATAATAACCATTAGCTCCCGCTAACCCTGTCCATGATAAACCTGCTCCAGTACCTGCTTTTGCAGATTGAACTGCTGTATTGCTGGAATTATATAATTGATAATTAATACCTGTTGCTGAAGTACTAGAAGTTATAGTACCATTATTTCCTGGAGAAGCACAAATTGTACTTCCTGTTAAAGATAATGCTGTCGGATTTGCAACTGTTAATGTACCGCTGTTAGAGCTTACATTTCCACAAATATAATCTGATTGTGTAATTACGGCTCTATATCTATAATTATTCATTGAACACGTTATAGCCGTCAGATTTAAATTTGCTGTATTGACATTTGAATAAATACTTCCATTAGCAATGGCGTTCCAAGAAGCTCCATTATCTGTACTAACCTGCCATTGATATTGTGTAGTTCCAGAACCACCAGAAACTGCAACCGAAAAAGATGCCGTACCTGTAGCAGAAGCTGTCTGATTTGAAGGATGTGTCCCAATTGTGCTTGCAGTTCCTGGAGAAAGCGGATTTACATATGATCCTGAATAAGATGCTGCCTGAACTGTTCCGTTTGAATTGACTGCTGGTGTACCAGTCCCATAAACTCCTCCATCATTTCCATCAGCAGTTCTTGAATTGTAATATTCGTTTGCATCTGAACAAGAATCACCATCAGAGTCTAAGTCCAACTGATTTGGAATTCCATCTCCATCACGATCGCAAGCATACTCAGAACGAAGCGACAAAACTTGTTTTCTGCTAACCGTTCCTGTTCTAGTCCCTGTAATTCCAAAAACAAACTCACCTGTAGTATAAGAGCTGAAAGTAGCTTGATACGCATAAGTAAGATCCGTTTCTGAAGCATTTATTCCTGGTATCAAAGTTGGTCTGAAACTGTTAAATCCTGTTGGCCCTCCAGACATAAATCCAAGATTACTTAAATTAGATCCAGCAATCAAATATTCCGGATTTAATGAAGAAGCATATCCTCCCACATCTCCCAACTCATTGCCTGCACCTGTTCCATTTCCGTCAAGATCAGCTACCGTTACCCATAATTTACCAACTGGGGCCGGTGTCCCAAGAGGATTCCCAGCTGTAGCAGAACCAGATCTCACAATAGTCATTGAGTACGTTACATAAGGATTTTCATTTGGAACAGCATCACTTAATTGTAAAGTCCCCGATGGTGACGCAGTAGTAATATCTAATTTACCTGTAGGAACCTGCATTGAAAGGATTTTGATAACCATATCATAAGTAACTCCTAGATAGCTTACCGCATTACTCTTCAACAGATAATCCCCTACATTAATGTTTGATGCAGATCCTGAACCTGATAAAAAAGTCAAACCATCAATAGAAATGTTTGTCGCAGATGCTGGACATTCTACTGTATCCAGTATTCCGTCATTATCATCGTCTAAATCAACAACATCTGCAATTCCATCATCATCACTATCAACATTAACTGTAAAAGAAACATCAGAAGTTGTAGCGCCACAGGTACCATTTCCAGCAAGTGTGTATCGTACAGTTACTCTGGTATCAATCGAAACGTTTGCTGGAGTATAAGTATTTCCTGAAATTGAACCTCCTCCAGAAACAATACTCCATGTTCCTCCTGAAATATTTGCCGTTAATGATTTAGTTCCACATTCACATATTGATGTTGTAGAAGTTGTATTTTGAACATCGCGCACATAATTCACTAAAAATGTTGCGTCGGCAGTACTCGCAGAACCACAGCTTCCTGCTGATCGTGTATATCTTACCGTTACATTTGTATCCGATGTAATATTAGCTGGCGTATAAACATTTCCAGAAATCGTTCCTCCTCCAGAAACAATGCTCCAAGTTCCTCCTATTGGAGATCCGACTAAAGTTTTAGTTCCATTTTCACAGATTGCAGCTGCTGAAGTCGTATTTGATGAAGGCGAATCAATAGTGATTTTTACTACATTACTAATATCCTGACAACCTGAAGAAATAGCCACACGTCTGTAGTACGTTGTCGCAGTTATTGCTGGCGGATCATAGCTTTCTGTAGTAACTCCTATCGAATTAAAAGTTATATTATCTAAACTGCTCTGCCACTGATAGGTTATTGTACCAGTTCCTCCTTCAGCTGTAGAACCAACAATATTTGCAGTATTACCAGATGTTCCGCAAAAAGAAGTTGTGCCTGATGCCGTAATTGTATTCTTCGTTATTGGTGTGTAAACATTGTATGTAATTGTTGAACTATTAGATGTTTTCCCATAAGTATCATTGAATGTGTAATTGATAGCTATTGGCCCTACAATCGAAGTATCTATCGGAGTAAAAGTCACTCTTCCAGTAGCAGAATCATACGTAAATGTACCTTTATTGGCAACAGTAAATGAATTCTGAATACCTGCTGTTGCTGAATCCAAATCGACAGATGCTTTATTTATTGTTCCTAGAGTATTTACTGTTCCATTATCATTAGATGTAATATCTCCTGATACCGCCACAGCACCTTTACAGCCTATAAACGTATCGGGATTTGCAACTGGAGTTAATAACGTTGAGGAATCAACGCTAATATCCAAATTTCTAACTTCATGGTAATTATTAGAACCTCCTGTAGATGAAGTCAACGCAAATTTAAGATTTGGAGGACTCGATGTTGTGTAAGCATAATTGTTTATAATGGTCGTTAAAGTACTTCCATTAGTAATACTCACTGTAATAAAAAATCCTCCTCCAGAACGCGGACTAAGTTTTATGTTAACTTTTCTGAATCCAGCACTGGCAGAAGTTGTTGCTGCACGGTTGCCACCAGCTACATTAAAACTTGGAGATAAAGCCGTAGTCTGGGAATGCGTCAAATAAGGGTAACCACTAGTGCCAGATCCTTGTCCTCGTAAAGTTATATTGCTTGGCAATACTCCCGCTCCATTAAGCTTACCTTCGTTATTGGCTGAAAAGTTTCCATATTCATCGATACCAATTCCTAAATAACCGCCCGGAAATCCCGTTTCTGTATTACGTTGTGCATATCCAAGGGAACCTCCAAAAGCTCCCGGAGTAACAGTAGCAACGGTAGCGTCAAATAATACAAAAGCAATTCCGTCGGCACCGTTTCCTCCATAAGTATAATATTCAAACGAAATATTTAGCCCATAAGCAGACGGAAAGGCATATGAATCTGACCAAACTATACCTTTTTGATTACCGTTGTTATTGGTAAGCCTTAAATATCCATTACCATTTACATCAATACTTGGTGCCGTCAAAAAAGCCGTTGGAGTACCTCCAAAAGAAATACCTGGTGCCGTAGTATTTTTAAATGATTCAGAATAGGGAAATTGTGCTCTTGTCTGTGTGCAGATAAAAAATAATGAAACAAGAAGGATTAGTCTAAATAAATTAAACTTTTTAAAAGTAGAGTTAAGCATAGACAACTTGAATTTGTGGAACAGTTATAGCTGAGGCAAAAAAATCACTGCGATTTATCTGCTTAATTTTGAAATACGAAAAAAGAAAATGATTGGATTTTGCAAATGCAAAAAAAATCTTAAAAATCGTTTGGACCATGGTCATGTCAGGTTCAAGACTCAATGCTGCGTCTAGGTTAAATTAATGTAGTTTTGGAGCAACGAAAATATACAAAGCCCTAATTACTAGCTACATTACTCGATAAACGACATGGAAAAACGTCAAAGTGCAGTTTTATTACAAGTAAATAAATCTTAAACTATAAAGATTTTAAGAATACAGCAATATAAGCGAAGAAAATTCTTAAAAAAATGGAGAATATTCAAATAAACGACACGAAACACAATAAAAGAAAAAATAATCCTACATATACATTCATATACAAGAATCTAATTGAAGGATATTATTTACGGAAATAATTTTGTGATTAAAAACTTAAGACAGAAAATTCTTTAAGAGAATTTTCATTGAAGAAATTTAATGTTTCGCTTCAGTCCCTCAAATTTGGTTCTCTTTATTGGAGAATTTTTAAATACAGCGCGAAAAGTATCTTCTGTAATTTCAGTCCAATCTTTTTTAGTAAAAGACAGTAATTCAGAGTTAGGATTAAATAAGGGTTCCGAATGTGCTTTTGAAAATCGATTCCATGGACATACATCCTGACAGGTATCACAGCCAAACATCCATTCGTCAAATTTTCCTTTCATTTCATAAGGAATATTTTCTTTTAATTCGATTGTATAATACGAAATACATTTACTCCCATCAACAACATACGGAGCCACGATTGCCTGTGTAGGACATGCATCAATACAGGCCGTGCAGGAACCACAATGATCCGTTACTGCATGGTCATATTCTAATTCCAAATCAAGAATCAATTCAGCAATAAAGTAAAAAGAACCTACTTTCTGAGTAAGAAGATTACTATTTTTTCCAATCCATCCTAAACCGCTTTTTGCTGCCCAGGCTTTATCTAGAACTGGAGCCGAATCTACAAACGCACGACCCGAAACTTCGCCAATGTTTTCCTGAATTGAATGAAGAAATTCTTTAAGCTTTTCTTTTATTACAAAATGATAATCCTGACCGTAAGCATATTTAGAAATCTTAAAACTTTCTTCATTTTGAGAAACCGAAGGATAGTAATTAAGAAGAAGAGAAACCACACTTTTGGCGTCATCGACCAACAAAGTAGGATCAAGGCGTTTATCAAAATGGTTTTCCATATAGGACATCTGACCATTGTAGTTATTTTTCAGCCATCTTTCAAGTCTTGGAGCTTCCTCTTCCAAAAAACCAGCTTTCGAAATACCACAAGAAATAAAACCAAGTCTCGATGCTTCAGCCTTAATAAACTTTGAATATGTCTCTTTTATATTGATACTCATCTATCTGTGAAAATAACTTCTACACCAACCGGTTTTAAGGTAATCAACGGATTAAATTCGATTTTATCACTGCAGGAAGTAATCCTGTATTTTTTTACGATATGAAAAAGTGTAAGACACATTTCGTAAATAGCAAAACCCGTTCCGATGCACATCCTCGGACCAGCACCAAAAGGATAAAAATACTGCATACTATGTTTTTTCTGCTCTCCTAAAAAACGTTCAGGATCAAAAACATCTGGATTTTTCCAATATTTTGGGTTGCGATGCAATGCATAAAAAGAAACACCTATCAAAGTTCCTTTTTTAAGATTAAAATTGCCTATAGAATCTTCTTCGAGATTTTCTCTATCAGTAATCCAAGCTGGCGGATATAAGCGCATAGATTCGTTTATTACAGCATTCGTGTAAACCATTTTTTGAAGCTGCTCTATAATGTTATTGCTTTCAGCCTCAACAGTGGTAAACTCATCAAATAATCTTTGCTGTATCTCAGGATGATTTCCCAAAAGATGCAATATAAAAGTCAAAGCATTAGCCGTAGTCTCGTGACCCGCAATAAATAAAATCTTGATTTCATCAACCAACTGTTCCAAAGACATTCCTTCACCAGTGTCTTCGTATCTAGTTTCCAAAAGCATATTCAAGAGATCACTAACTACTAGATCTGAATGCTTTCTCTCCTGCACAATTTCACGAATAATATTGTCATTCTCTTTAGACAATTCAAGATGCTTACGAACTTGACCACTAATTGAAAACCACCACGCCTTATGCGGAAGTCTGATTTCTTTAATTAGAAAGTTCTGAACCTCTTCAATAATATATTTTATTCGCTGTAATTTATATTCAGAAATCGAAAAATTAAATAGTGATTTGGCAACAACGTTAAAAGCAAGCTCGCTCATAATTGGAAACAAATCAACCTTCTGATTTTTCAAAAGACCAGACAATTCATCTTTAACTGTAAGTTGCATATTTACGACGAGCTCATTCATTTTTTGTTTATGAAAAGCTGGCTGGATTAACCGTCTCTGACGCAACCAAAAGTCACCATTAATAGTCAACAATCCTTTACCTAAATATTTAGACAAATAAATAGACTGAAACTTTGATTTGTAATAATTCTTTTGATTTTTCTGTAAAATGTGCTGTGCAATTTCATTGTCTCTTGATAGTACAATGTATTTTGAAAATCCAACTTTTATAGAAAAAGAATCGCCAAACGTAGCAAAATACTCTTCATGATATGGGATGGGATTTTTACGAATTCCCTCGGCATCCAAAAGAAATCTGATTATTGAAAGTTTCTGAGGATAATTATATTTTCGATTCCCACCCATAATCTAAAACAAGCCGCCTTGAATATTGGTATTAATTTTTCCCAAATGTTTATATGCTTTATCCGTCACTTCTCTACCACGTGGTGTTCTCATTATAAAACCTTCTTGAATTAAAAAAGGTTCATAAACTTCTTCTATGGTTTCACTGCTTTCAGAAACAGCCGTAGCCAAAGTTGATAACCCAACTGGACCACCTTTAAATTTATTGATAATCGTCAACAAAATTTTATTATCCATCTCATCCAAACCATGAGCATCAACATTTAAAGCTTTTAAAGCATAACGAGCTATTTCCAAATCAATGGTTCCATTACCTTTTATCTGAGCAAAATCTCTCACACGTCTCAATAAAGCATTTGCAATACGAGGTGTCCCGCGGCTACGACCAGCTATTTCAATTGCTGCCTCCAAGTCAATTGGCATTTTCAAAATAGAACTGCTTCGTTCAACGATTGTGGTTAAAAGTTCTGTTGTATAATATTGTAAACGGGAAGATATTCCGAAACGAGCTCGCATTGGAGCAGTCAACAATCCCGAACGGGTTGTGGCCCCAATTAGTGTAAACGGATTTAAATTAATCTGTACAGTTCTTGCATTAGGACCTGATTCTATCATGATATCAATCTTAAAATCTTCCATAGCAGAATATAAATATTCTTCAACAACTGGGCTTAATCGATGAATCTCATCAATAAATAAAACATCTCTTTCGTCAAGATTTGTAAGAAGTCCAGCCAAATCACCCGGCTTATCCAAAACAGGACCCGAAGTAATTTTGATTCCTACCTGAAGTTCATTTGCTAAAATATTAGCCAATGTAGTTTTTCCAAGACCTGGAGGTCCATGAAATAAAGCGTGGTCAAGAGCTTCACCACGTTGATTTGCTGCTGCGACAAATACTTTTAAATTTTCTAAAACCTGATCTTGCCCGGCAAAATCATCAAATGACAGCGGACGCAGTCTTTTCTCAAGGTCTAATTCTTCAGAATTATAACCTTTTGTAGTGGGATCTAGATTCTCATTCATCCTGCAAAGATATATAAACTTATCAGTTTGAAAAAGAGTAATATTATCAGATCCGTTAATTTAACGAAACAAAAAAGGCTGCCAAAACTGACAGCCTTAAATATTTTTAGTGGTGTAAAACCTGTTCTCCTTCTTTCATTGGTACATTTTGTGGTACAAAATCTACATCATGATTTGGGTTGCTGTAGTCATACGGCCAACGGTATACATGAGGAATTTCACCTGGCCAGTTACCGTGAATATGTTCTACTGGAGTAGTCCATTCTAAAGTTGTAGACCTCCATGGATTCTGAACTGCTTTCTTACCGTAGAAAATACTTACGAAGAAATTGTACAAGAATACTAACTGGAACGCACCTCCAACAAGAGCAAATGTTGTAATTAATACGTTTACATTTTGCAAATCGTCAAATAATGGGAAGTTTGTGTTTGTATAATAACGTCTTGGTAAACCAGCTAATCCAATAAAGTGCATTGGAAAGAAAACACCATAAGCACAAACCGCTGTAATCCAGAAGTGAATGTAACCTAAATTTTTATTCAACATTCTTCCGTACATTTTAGGAAACCAGTGGTAGATACCAGCAAACATTCCGTAAAGTGCAGAAATACCCATTACTAAGTGGAAGTGAGCAATTACGAAGTATGTATCGTGAACGTTGATATCCAAAGTACTATCTCCTAAAATGATTCCTGTTAAACCTCCAGTGATGAAAGTAGAAACCATTCCGATTGAGAATAACATTGCAGGGTTGAACTGTAAGTTACCTTTCCATAAAGTTGTAATCCAGTTGAATGCTTTTACAGCAGATGGAATTGCAATCAATAAAGTTGTAAATGTAAACACAGATCCTAAGAAAGGATTCATACCTGAAATAAACATGTGGTGACCCCAAACGATTGTAGATAAGAACGCGATTGCAAGAACTGACATAATCATCGCTCTGTAACCAAAGATTGGTTTACGAGAGTTTGTAGCCATAATTTCAGATACAAGACCCATTGCTGGCAAGATTACGATGTAAACCTCAGGGTGACCTAAGAACCAGAATAAGTGCTCAAACAATACTGGAGAACCACCTTGGTAGTGTAAAACCTCTCCGGCAATATAAATGTCTGATAAGAAGAATGAAGTGCCAAAGCTTCTATCAAAAATCAATAATAATGCTGCAGATAATAATACTGGAAACGAAATAACACCAATAATAGCTGTTACAAAGAAAGTCCAGATTGTAAGAGGAAGTCTAGTCATAGACATTCCTTTAGTTCTTAAGTTAAGAACAGTAACAATGTAATTTAAAGATCCCATCAAAGAAGATGCGATGAAAATAGCCATAGATACTAACCATAAAGTCATACCTGTTCCTGATCCTGGAATCGCTTGTGGTAAAGCACTTAACGGCGGATAAATTGTCCAACCCGCAGAAGCTGGTCCAGCCTCAACAAATAAAGAACATAACATTACTACTGCCGATAAGAAAAACAACCAGTATGAAATCATATTCATGAATCCAGAAGCCATATCTCGTGCTCCAATCTGAAGTGGAATAAGTAAATTACTAAATGTTCCACTCAAACCAGCTGTCAGTACAAAGAATACCATGATGGTACCGTGAATTGTAACTAAAGCTAGATAAATATCATTTGCCATTACACCATCAGGTGCAAATTTATCTCCTAATAAAACATTAAATATCTTGAAAGACTCTTCCGGCCACGCTAATTGCATTCTAAATAATAAAGACATAGCAATACCGATTACTCCCATAACAATACCTGTAATCAAATATTGTTTAGCAATCATTTTGTGGTCTATACTAAAAATATATTTAGTAATAAACGTGTCTTTATGATGATGTTCGTGCTCGTGATCGTGTCCGTGATCGTGATCGTGCGCTTCTGCTGACATATATGTGTACTTTAAATTTTCTAAATTAATTATTTCATAGCAACTTTAGCTACTGCAGCTTTTACAGTATCAACAACTGCCTTTACTGTATCTTCTACTTTTTTAGCTGCACTGTCACCAGTTGGAGCAGCACCTTCAGCTGGTTTTTCTGCCGCTGCCGCCGCTTTAATATCCTGAGATAAAGTAGTTTTTTCGCTTAACCATTTTTTATAATCCTCAGGAGTATCAACTACAACTTTCATTTGCATATTGTAATGAGAAGCTCCACAGATTTTATTACATAATAATAAATAATCAAATGTGTAAGGATCTAAAGCTGTACCACCATTAGCAAGTAGTTCAACACTTTTTTCTGCTCTCAATTTATTAATTTTTGCTACTTTTTCAACCATAAAAGGAAGCTCTCTGTATTCTGCAGTAGTATAAGTAGGAACAAAAGCAAACTCAGTAACCATACCTGGAACACAGTTCATCTGTGCTCTAAAGTGAGGAAAGTATGCAGAGTGCAAAACATCCTGAGAACGCATTTTAAAGTGAACTTTTTTTCCTTTAGGAATATGCAATTCAGAAACTACGATATCATCTTCAGAATTTTTATCAGACATATCAACTCCTAAAGTATTTATTCCTTCAATCAATCTTACGTTAGCTTTTCCTAAAGTATTATCTGCACCAGCATATCTTGCTGTCCATTTGAACTGTTGAGCGTATAATTCAATCTCGATAACATCCTCATCTTTATCAACAAACATGATATTGTTCCAAGCATATAATCCATAAAGAATTAAACAAGCTAAAACAACAGATGGAATAATACTCCAGATAGCCTCTAATTTATTACTATCAGCAAAAAATAACGCTTTTCTATCTTTGTGTCCTCTATTTTTAAAAGAAAACCAATATAATAATCCTTGAGTAATAACTTGAACTGTGAAAATCAACACCCAAGTAATATTCATCAAATTATCTACTAACAATCCATGTTCCGAAGCCGGAGTATGAAGAGCAAGATTTCCCCATTTTAGTAAACCGTATATTGTAAAGATATAGATGAAAGCTAAAAAGCCAAACAAAATATATCCCTGAATATTATTATCATTATCAGATGCAATCTGAGAGTCGTCCGAAGTAGATCCAACCTGAGTAAGATCAAATATCTTGGTCAACTGCCATAAAGCAATCGCTAATAAAACTAAAACTATAATTACCAACAAACTTGTCATCTGTTTACTTCTTTAAATATTAATAATGAAAATGTTTACTTTCTTCAATGAAAGGATTTCTTTTTGCCAACAAAGGAGCTTTAGTCAATGCAGTGAATACTACAAAAATAAATAAACCTAAGAAGAAAAGGATAGAAGCAATTTCAGAAACTCCAATAAACCATTTATCTCCAACAGTACCAGGCATAATCATATTAAAGAAATCTACATAATGTCCTAGTAAAATAACAATACCAGCCATCACAACAATCCAGTTAAGACGTTTGAAATCTGAATTGATTAAGATTAACAATGGGAAAACAAAGTTCATAACAACTGCTCCAAAGAAAGGCAAGTTGTACAATTGAATTCTTGTTACGAAATAAGTAACCTCTTCAGGAATATTTGCATACCAAATCAGCATGAATTGTGAGAACCATAAATAAGTCCAGAAAACACTAATACCAAACATGAATTTTGCTAAATCGTGAATGTGGCTGTTATTTACATATTCTAAATAACCTTTAGATTTTAAATAAATCGTTACTAATGCGATTGTAGTAATACCACTTACAAAGAAAGATGCAAAAACATACCAAGCAAATAAAGTACTAAACCAGTGAGGATCGAAAGACATAATCCAATCCCAAGCCATGATAGATTCAGAAACAATAAAGAAAACTAAGAATCCAGCAGATGCTTTGAAGTTCTTTTTGTAGAACAAATCGTCGTTAGCTTCGTCTTGTGCTAAGCAATTCTTTCTAGAAAAATGACGGTAAACATTCCATCCTAATAAAAAGATAAATGCTCTTATAATCCAAAAAGGAAAGTTTAAATATCCAGATTTCCCAGCAATAATTGCATCATAATTTGGACTACCAGGCACAGTTACATCTTTTCCTAACCATACGAAAATATGATTAAAGTGTAATCCACATAAAACTAAAATAATTAAGAAAATTACAGACCCAGCTGGTAAATAAGCTGTAATACCTTGCATAACTCTAAATAAAACTGGAGACCAACCTGCTTGAGCAACCTGTTGAATAGCATAAAATGCCAAAACTCCCATTGAAAGCAGCAAGAAGAAAATACAAGCTACATATAAAGCAGACCAAGGCTTATTCTGCAACTGGTGCAATACATGCTCTAAATGTTTTTCGTGTTCATCTGCACCAGAAACTTCATCATGTGCAACTTTTTTGTGTGAATCATGAGAAGCCTCAGCAGTTTCATGATGCCCTTCAGCTTTATGAGAACCTTCAGCTGTAGCTTCGTGTGAACTTCCATGAGCTCCATGAGCATCTGCTTCTAGTATTTTTTCAACTTCTTTTATATCTTTTGGTGCACTTAAAAAACCATACCCAATTCCTAATATACCAACGGCCATTAAGATGATAGAAAAAGTTTTTAATTTACTTGAAAATGTATACATATCTATTACGATCAGTTTGTTCAACAATTATAATTGGCTTTTTAGTTTCAGAACATAGTCAGCAACTAACCAACGTTCGTGAGCACTTAATTGATTTGCATGTGAACCCATTGCATTTAAACCATAAGTTTCAACATGAAAGATACTTCCTTCAGTGATTTCTCTGTCTTTATAGCTAGGTACTCCAAGAAATTTCTCTCTTTCAACCAATTTACCTTTACCGTTACCAGTAGCTCCGTGGCAGCTGATACAATAAATTTCGAAAAGTTCTTTTCCTTTTCCAGAATTTTTTTCGATAGAATCCAAAGGAGACTTCAAATTAGCTTTTGCCAATTCGTAACCTGCTGTTGAATTTTCGTATTCATAAGGTTCATAACCTCTATTGATAGTTCCTTCTACAGGAAGCTGTCCTTCTTTTCCACCTTTAAATACTTTTGCTTCTGTATAAGGCTCGTAAGCAACAGATTCATACATATTAGGGAAATACTGATAGTTTGGTGCCGAATTATTGTGGCAAGATGAAACTAAAATAGTTATACCAACTAAAAGTGTTATTTTATATATCCTTTTCATAGCTACAATTAATTCTTTTCAATTACTTTAACTTCAACAGCTCCAGTTCCTTCGAAGAAAGACACTAATTCTGCTTCGTTATTATTTACGGCAACTTCCATTAAAAAATGGTCATCAGTTGTTCTTACATCTGGGTTTTCAGCTTCTTTAAAAGGCCATAATCTACTTCTCATATAAAAAGTGATCACCATTAAGTGAGCTGCAAAAAACACAGTCATCTCAAACATAATTGGTACAAAAGATGGCATATTTTGAATGAAACTGAAACTTGGCTTACCACCAATATCTTGTGGCCAGTCGTGAATCATGATATAACTCATCATTGTTGTTGCAACAGAAATACCAACACATCCATATAAAAAAGCACATATTGCTAATCTTGTTGGTGCTAAGCCCATTGCTTTATCCAATCCGTGAACTGGGAATGGAGTAAAAACCTCTTCAATATGATGGTGAGCAGCTCTTGTTTTCTTTACTGCATCCATCAAAATATCATCGTCATTATAAATGGCGTATATTACTTTATTACTCATGATGTGAATCTTTACTATTTGCTCTTTCTCTAATGTAATTATCTCCTGTTCCTTTCAAAATTGTTTTAACCTCTGCCTGAGCAATTACAGGGAATGTTCTAGAGTATAATAAAAACAATACGAAGAAGAAACCAATTGTTCCAATGAATATTCCGATATCAACAAATGTTGGTGAGAACATTGTCCAAGAAGATGGAAGGTAATCTCTATGTAAAGAAGTAACAATAATTACGAATCTTTCAAACCACATACCAATATTTACCACGATTGAAATGATAAATGAGAACATGATACTAGTTCTTAGTTTTTTGAACCACATGAACTGAGGAGAGAATACGTTACAAGTCATCATAGACCAGTAAGCCCACCAGTAAGGTCCTGTTGCTCTGTTTAAGAATGCATACTGCTCATACTCTACACCTGAATACCAAGCTACGAATAACTCAGTGATGTAAGCCACACCAACAATAGAACCTGTAATCATAATAATGATGTTCATTAATTCAATATGTTGTAATGTAATGTATGCTTCTAGGTTAGAAACTTTTCTCATAACAATCAACAAGGTATTTACCATTGCGAATCCTGAGAAAACCGCTCCAGCAACGAAGTATGGAGGGAAAATTGTTGTATGCCATCCAGGAATTACAGAAGTAGCAAAGTCCATAGATACAATTGTGTGTACAGAAAGTACAAGAGGAGTTGCTAAACCAGCTAATACTAAAGATACCTCTTCAAAACGCTGCCAGTCTTTTGCTCTACCACTCCATCCAAAACTTAAGATAGAATAAACTCTTTTATTAAATGGAGTTATAGCTCTATCACGAAGCATTGCAAAGTCAGGTAGTAAACCAGTCCACCAGAAAACTAATGATACTGAAAGATACGTTGAAATCGCGAATACGTCCCAAAGTAATGGTGAGTTAAAGTTTACCCATAGAGACCCAAATTGATTTGGAATAGGTAATACCCAGTATGCTAACCATGGACGTCCCATGTGAATGATTGGAAATAGACCTGCTTGGACTACAGAGAAAATGGTCATAGCTTCCGCAGAACGGTTAATAGCCATTCTCCAACGTTGACGGAAAAGTAATAATACCGCAGAAATTAATGTTCCGGCGTGACCAATACCTACCCACCAAACGAAGTTAGTGATATCCCAAGCCCAACCAACTGTTTTATTTAATCCCCATGTTCCGATACCGGTAGATACGGTGTAAATTATACAACCTAACCCCCAAAGGAAGGCTACTAATGCGATTGTAAATACAATCCACCATTGTTTATTTGCAGGTCCTTCAACAGGTGCTGCTACATCTACAGTTACATCGTGATATGATTTATCACCTATAACTAAAGGTTTTCTAATGGGTGCTTCGTAATGAGACGACATAATCCTTTATATTGTTTCTTAATTAATAATTTTACTAAGTATTTCTAACTTTTACATGATAGAAAACATTTGGTTTTGTACCCACATGCTCTAATAAGTGATATGCTCTTTCGCTTTCAGCAAGTTTCGCAACTTCACTTTCTTTATCATTTACATCCCCAAAGACCATAGCTCCAGAAGAACAAGCAGCAGAACAAGCACAAGCATTGTTGAACTCATCTTTAGCAACTACTCTACCTTCACGTTTTGCCTGAAGAATTACAGCTTGAGTACTTTGGATACAGAAAGAACATTTTTCCATAACCCCACGAGAACGTACGTTTACATCTGGATTTAACACCATACGACCTAAATCATCATTCATGTGGTAATCGAATTCACTATTCTTGTTGTACAAGAACCAGTTGAAACGACGTACTTTATAAGGACAGTTGTTTGCACAGTAACGAGTACCAACACATCTGTTGTAAGCCATGTGGTTTTGACCTTGACGACCATGAGATGTAGCGGCTACTGGACAAACAGTCTCACATGGAGCATGATTACAGTGCTGACACATTACAGGTTGGAATGCCACCTGAGGGTTCTCACCTGGATTCTCCATTTCATTGAAAGTAGACAATGAACTAGATAATCCTGCAATTCCTTCTTTTCTTTTATTATCTCCTTCAAAAGTACTTTCAGAAGAATAGTATCTATCAATACGCAACCAGTGCATATCACGGCTTCTTCTTACCTCTGCTTTACCAACAACTGGTACGTTGTTCTCAGCGTGACAAGCAATAACACAAGCCCCACATCCAGTACAAGCATTTAAGTCAATAGAAAGATTGAAGTGGTGTCCAGTAGTACGATCAAATGATTCCCATAAATCTACAGTTGAAGCTTGTACTTCTTGGTGATCTAAAGATACCATTGGTTTTTCGTTCCAATGTTCAGCACTTTCTTTATTAAACACATCTAAAGTAGTTTCTTTGATGATATCACCTCTTCCCATTAACGTTTTCTGACCTTGAACACAAGCAAACTCGTGTTCTCCCGCAGCTTTAGCAATAGAAACAGATTGAATTCCGTTGAAACCTTTATATAAAGCGTAAGCATTTAAACCTACTTGCATTTCTTCTTTTAGAGAAGCTTTGCGTCCGTAACCAAGTGCAAGACCTACAGTTCCTACAGCCTGACCTGGCTGAACGATAACAGGAACTTTCTCTAATTTGATTCCGTCAGCAGTTGTAATAGTAGCATAACTACCATTTAAACCTCCATTTGCAACAATCTCGTTAGATAAACCAAGTTTTTTTGCATCTACTTTTGAAACAGTAACATAGTTATCCCAAGAAACTCTCGTAATTGGATCTGGGAACTCTTGCAACCAAGGGTTGTTTGCATGCTGTCCATCACCTAAACCAGTTTTAGTGTATAATACTAATTCGTACTCACCATTAGATTTAGATTTAGAAAGAGCATTTGCTGCAGCAGAAGCATCAATTGCTCCACCAGCTAAAGCAACAGATTCTGTTACGTAAATTCCGTCATGCAATACTTTGTTCCAAGATGAACCAGCTGTAAAAGCAACAGAATTTGCTTTTAAATAATCATAAAAAGTACCAGCAGTACCATTTAATGACAATAATACATCCTGAAATTGTTTTGTATTAAAGATAGGACGAATAGTTGGTTGTGTTAAACTATAAGTTCCTTTTGTAATCTCAACATCACCCCAAGACTCTAAATAATGAGGAACCGGAGCGGCAATTTTAACGATAGATGCAGTCTCGTCTTCTTTTAATGAAAACGCAACTGAATTCTCAACTTTTTTCAATCCAGATACAAAAGCCTCTGAATCAGCTAAAGTATAAACTGGATTTACACCACTCATAATTAAAGTATGAACACTTCCTGCATTCAAATCTTTAATTAATTGTGCAACAGCAGCATTAGAACCTTTTCTAATGTTTCTTGCTCCTGCAGTAGTAAAAGCTTCGCTATTTAATTCTTGATTGATAGCTAAAACTAATAATTGAGCATTTTTATCTTCAATTCCAGATACTAAAACTCCTTTTGTTTTATTAGCTTTAAGTTGTTGAGCCGCTTTAACTACTTCATTTTTTAAATTACCTTCTAAAGTAACTGGAATAGAAGCACCTACAACAATGTTATAAATTTGAACTAAAGCCTGTTTTTGATCAGCTATTGTCATTGGGACACGCTTATCAGCAGCAGCTCCAGATAATGTCATGTTTGATTCGAACTGAAAGTGACGAGACATTTTTCCTTGATGAGGAATACGTCCTTTTGCATATCCAGCATCGTATCCGCCTCCTTGCCAATCTCCTAAGAAATCTGCACCAACAGAAACGATTAAATTAGCTTTTGAAAAATCGTAATCCACTAAAGCTCTTTGTCCATAAACAGCTTCAAAAGCATCTAAAGCTTCAGATGAAGAAACTGCATCGTACACAACGTGCTTAGCATTTGGGGTTTTAGCAATAAATTCTGCTATTAATTTTTCTGTAGACGGGCTAGCCAAAGTATTTGTTAATAACACTACTTGTCCGCCTTTTGTTTTAGCTTCAGCTAAACTAGATTTGATTTTCAAATCAACAGCAGACCAAGAAGAATTTTTACCATCCACTTTTGGTTCTTTCAAACGACCACTATCATACAATCCTAAAATAGATGCATGAATTCTAGCGTTCGCAGAAAATTTAGCTCCTGCAATTGTATTGTTTTCAATTTTAATTGGACGACCCTCACGAGTTTTAACCAAAAGGTTTGCAAAATCAAAACCATCAAAAACGGTAGTTGCATAATAATCTGCAACACCAGGAATGATTTGCTCTGGTTGTAATACATAAGGGATAGACTTGTGAACTGGACCTTCGCAAGCAGCTAAAGTAACAGCTGCAGTACTAAACCCTACGTACTTTAAAAAGTCACGACGTGAAGTCCCAGATGTAGATAAAGCCTCAGCGTTACCTAAAAACTCATCAGTAGGAATTTCTTCAACAAATTCGTTATTTCTAAGCGCCTCAACAATAGAGCTGTTTTCTAGCTCCTCAACACTTTTCCAGTATTTTTTGTTTGATGACATTGTATATATATATTAAAATCTTAATAAATCGATTAATAGTGGCATTTACCGCATTCTAAACCTCCCATTTGCGCTGCAGTTAATTTCTCTACACCGTATTTTCTAGAAAGTTCAGCATGAATCTTATCATAGTAAGCGTTACCTTCCATCTTAACATCAGTTTTTCTATGGCAATCAACACACCATCCCATTGTTAATTTAGAGTATTGCTTCATGATTTCGAATTCTTGAACTGGACCGTGACAAGTTTGACATTCAATTCCAGCAACAGAAACGTGTTGTGAGTGGTTGAAGTAAACAAAGTCAGGAAGATTATGAATACGAACCCATTTTACAGGCATTGTTTTTCCAGTATAAGTCTGTTTAGTCTTATCCCATCCAACAGCATCATATAATTTTTGAATCTGAGCATCGTAGAAAGCTTTGCTGTATTCTGCAGTAGCAGTAGTTTCAGCAACTTCTGAAATGTTCTTATGACAGTTCATACAAACATTCAATGAAGGAATACCAGCAGTTTTACTTACACGAGCAGCAGAGTGGCAATACTTACAATTGATTTCGTTATCACCAGCGTGAATTTTGTGAGAGTAGTGAATTGGCTGAATTGGCTCATAATTCTGATCTACACCTACTTGCATTAAGTATCCATATACAAAATAACCACTTGCCAAAAGCAAAAAGATTGAAGTAACCAAAACCAAGAATTGATTTTGAATAAAAGCTTTCCAAATCGGAGTTCTAGCCTCTTTTGGAGCAACCTCAATACCGTTTTTATTTGCTACTTTAGTAAGTACTTTGTTCACCATGAACAACATAACCACCAAGATAGCCATAACAAGAGCAAGAGCCCCTAAAATAATATTATTTGAAATTCCATTTCCTCCTGCTTGAGGTCCTGATGGAAGTCCTTCAACACCTTTTGGAGGGTCAACTTTAGGCTCAGAAGTATAAGCTATAATATTATCTATATCTCCTTCAGAAAGCTGAGGAAAAGACGTCATTACTGCTTTATTGTTTTCTTCAAAAAGTTTAACAGCAACAGGATCACCTGACTTAATCATGTCAGAACTGTTATGCACCCACTTGTAAAGCCAAGCTTTATCATGTTTATCGGCAACTCCCCTTAAAGCTGGTCCAGTTGACTTAGCATCTAATTTGTGACATGCAGCGCAATTTGCATTAAAAAGTTCCTTCCCTTTTACTGGATCACCGCCTCCTGCAGCTGGAGCAGCGGTCGCTGCCTCAGGCGCCGCCGTAGCAGCAGCTGGATCTTGAGCGAATGAAGTTAGGGAGAAAATCAACGTCAGCGATAAGCCAAGCATTAATTTTCTTGAGATCGAATTATGGTTACCCACCTTTTTCATATAGTATAAATAATTGTCTACTAATTTTTGGTATGATTTTTTCTGTTCTAAACTGAGCTAAATCGATACCGTCTTTTAAAACCTGCACAAAAATACGACTTATGAACTATTCTCAAAACCTTAAAATACTCTTAAATATCAATTTATATCAATTCTAAATAATATTAAAATTTTACATCCGAACTTTAAATAGTATTTTTGCATAAAAACCATCACATTATGAGAATTTTAAGCCCATCAAAAAGTCTAATGCTAACAATTGCAACGATTGCTTTTGCACACAATATTAACGCACAAGACCAAAATTTAACATTGAATCAAGACAGCAAATTTGAGCAGCTTCTTAACGAGAAACGTAAAATTAACACGTCATTAAGCACAAACGATACCTATAGAATTCAAATCTTTAGCGGAAAAAGCGATGAAGCAAAAAAAACGCTTTCAGATTTTAAAAGAGAAAATTCGGCCATTGACGGCACCATAATTTTCAACACACCAAATTATAAAGTAATTGTTGGGAATTTTAAAACAAGGATTGAAGCAGAAAGAAATTTGATTGAAATAAAAAAACGATACAAAAGTGTTTTTCTTCTTAAGCCAGGGAAATAAAAACCAAAAAAAAGCGAGGTCTAAACCTCGCTTTTTTTATATAAATCAAATGTCCTTTCAGACCCAAAAGCTCATTTCTACTACAAAATAGCTTAATAAAAACTAATATTTGTTGAACTTTCAACCTTGCTTTAAACCATTTCTAACGACACAAAATACAAATTAATTAACTACTTTAATTCCACTCGCTAAAAAACGAATTTCTTCTTTCGGAACCTTAATAGCATCTATTTCAGCTTTTGATTTTTTAGCATCTTTAGCATAATGCTTCAACTCATCAACAGAGGTGATTTTCTTCTCTGCTATTCCCTCCAAAACTACATTTTTGCCTTTTAATGCAGTCGGAACAAAAAAAGCATAATCTTTCATTTTAACAAAAAACGAAGTCCCCTCCTCCGTCTTAATAGTTACCCAGCATCCTCTTTTTGGACAAACACCTGTAACCTCTCCTTTTACAGCAACATTTTCGGCTTTATTTTTGCTTTTTAACTCGCTCTCTAGCTCTTTAACAGAAACAGCTTTATCAACTACTATACTAGAGATATCAGCCCCATAAAAATCACCTGTAAGCGCATTGCCATGAGGTGGCACAGGTTTTTCTACCGCTTCCTGAGCAAAAGAAAGTGTTGAAAAACTTATAAACAAAACGAATGAGAAAATCGCTAATTTCATATTTCAATAGTATTAAAATTAATTAGTACAAAAATAACACTAAATATCGAAATAACTCTAAACATATTCCCATTAACAATACCAACAAAAAAGTCCCAATTTTCATTGGGACTTTTTATATAGTTTCGAAATATTATTTCAATTTCTTTTTAATCGCTACTTCATGGTAAGCTTCAATCACATCGCTAATTTCGATATCATTAAAACCTTTGATCTGAATACCGCAATCGTAACCTTTAGTCACTTCTTTAACATCATCTTTGAATCGTTTTAAAGCAACAAGCTCACCTGTATGAACCACAACTCCATCTCTAATAACTCTAATCTTAGAAGTTCTCAATATTTTACCATCAGTCACCATACATCCAGCAATTGAACCCACTTTAGAAATTTTGAAAATCTCACGAATTTCAGCCGTTCCTAAAACTTCTTCTTGCATCTCTGGAGCAAGCATTCCTTCCATTGCATCTTTCAAGTCATCGATAGCTGCATAGATAATAGAATAGTAACGGATATCAATTTCTTCTTTATCCGCAAGTTGTCTAGCGCTTCCAACTGGACGAACGTTAAATCCAATAATAATCGCATCAGATGCAGAAGCCAACATTACATCAGTTTCTGTAATTGCACCAACTCCTTTATGGATGATATTGATTTGTATTTGTTCTGTAGACAATTTAGAGAATGAATCTGACAACGCTTCAACAGATCCGTCAACATCACCTTTAAGGATAATATTCAATTCTTTAAACTGACCAAGAGCAATACGACGACCAATCTCAATAAGCGTAATATGCCTTTGTGTACGAACTGATTGTTCACGCATTAATTGAGAACGTTTTGATGCAATTTGTTTTGCTTCTTTTTCGTCTTCAAAAACGTTAAACTTATCACCCGCAGTTGCAGCACCATCTAAACCTAAGACCGAAACTGGAGTCGAAGGACCTGCTTCTAAAACAACATGTCCTCTTTCATCATGCATCGCCTTAACTTTACCATGATGTTTTCCGGCAAGCATATAATCTCCGATTTTCAAAGTACCTTGTTGTACTAAAATTGTTGATACATATCCTTTACCTTTATCAAGGAACGCCTCTACAACAGTTCCCTGAGCTGCCTTATTTGGATTTGCTTTCAGATCTAAAATCTCAGCTTCTAATAAAACTTTTTCCAATAACTCTTTAACACCTGTTCCGACTTTTGCAGAAATATCATGTGACTGAATTTTTCCACCCCAATCTTCAACAAGTAAATTCATACCCGCCAAACGTTCTTTGATTTTCTCAACATTCGCATTTGGCTTATCAATTTTATTGATTGCAAATATAATCGGAACTCCCGCAGCCTGTGCGTGAGAAATCGCCTCTTTTGTTTGTGGCATGATATCATCATCCGCCGCCACAACAATAATTGCGATATCGGTAACCTGAGCTCCACGTGCACGCATCGCGGTAAACGCCTCGTGACCTGGAGTATCTAAGAACGCTATCTTTTGTCCGTTATCTAAAGTAACCCCATAAGCTCCAATGTGTTGTGTGATACCTCCCGACTCTCCAGCAATAACATTTTCTTTACGAATATAATCCAGTAAAGATGTCTTACCGTGATCGACGTGACCCATTACCGTAACAATCGGCGCTCTAGTTACCAAATCTTCTTCTTTATCTTCAACAACCTCAATCGCTTCTTCGATATCTACCGTAATAAACTCAACATCGTAACCAAATTCATCAGCTACAATAGTTAATGTTTCAGCATCTAGACGCTGATTCATTGTTACCATGATACCAAGAGACATACAAGTTCCAATTACTTTGGTAATAGGCACATCCATCATGATCGCAACTTCACCCACAGTAACGAATTCTGTAACTTTAATAGTTTTACTTCCTTCGTCAAGAGCTCTTTGCTCGTCATCAGATTTCTGACGATGCGTTTCTCTTTTATCTCTTCTGTATTTTGCCGCTTTAGATTTACCGCCTTTACCTTGAAGTTTTTCAAGCGTTTCTCTAATTTGGTTTTTTACTTCTTCTTCAGTCGGCTCAACTTTAGCAGCAACTGCAGGACGGTTTCCTTTTACAAAACCAGGTCTTGCGCTTCTGTTAGCATTATAACCGCCTCCGGAATTTTGATTGTTTTTATTTTGATTTGGAGTACCTTGTGCATTGCCTGTTGCTGGTTTTACAGCTCCCGGCGTACCTGGTTTAGGAGCAATTCTTTTGCGTTTATTTTTATTCGCATTGTTTCCTGCTCCTGGAACTCCTGGCTTATTTTGTGCCGCTTTTGGATCTTCTTTCTTTTTCTTAGGCTTATTGAATTGAGACAAATCAATTGTCTGCCCCGTAAGAGTAGTTCCAGTCAGCTTTTGATATTGAGTAGTAATAGTCTCCTCAGATGTTGTCGGGTCCAATGAGATTATTGGCTCCTGAGCTGTTTTTGAAACATCTGACTTAACTTCATTCTTTTCGGTAATAACTTTTTCAGGTTTTTTCTCTTCAGAAGTTTCTTTAACTGGGACTTCAGGCTGTACATTTACAGGCTGAACCGGCTTTTCTACTGGAGCTTGAACCGTTTTTGGCTCTTCTGACTTAACAGGCTCCTCTGGCTGAACTGCCGTTGCGACAGGTTTCTTCGGATTTAAATCAATTTTCCCAACTTGTACAGGACCACTTACAACGGCTCTTGCTTTTATAACCTCCTGTTGTTTCTGACGCTCTTCTTCCTGTCTGCGTTTGTCTTCGATTTCTTTTTCACGCTCAACACGCAACGCTTCTTTTTCTTTTCTTTTTTCTTCTCCAACCTCTTTAGAAGCTTCCTTATTACCCTTATCGCCCGCAAATTGGCTTTGTAGAATATTAAATTCAGCATCAGAAATTTTAGCGTTTGGATTTGCATCAATAGCAATTCCCTTATCTTTCAGATAATCAACAGCTCTTTCTAATGAAATATTTAATTCCCTTAAAACCTTGTTTATTCTTATTACTCTCTCTTCAGACATATAACCTTTTTATTATTACCTTTTTCGTTGTGTTGTTGAGCCGATGCAAAAGCCTGAGCTTAATTATCAAACTCTTCTTTTAGTATCTTCATCACATCTAGAATTGTTTCTTCTTCTAAATCTGTTCTTCTTACTAAATCTTCTACTTCCTGTCTTAAAATACTTTTTGCTGTATCAAGACCAATTTTAGCAAACTCTTCAATTACCCACTCTTCAATTTCATCTGAAAACTCTGTTAATTCAACATCATCTTCATCTGCAACTGTACCGGCAACATCTCCTTCACGAATAACATCTAATTCGTAACCCGTAAGCTGGCCTGCTAATTTAATATTATGACCTCCTCTACCAATCGCTTTAGAAACTTCTTCTAATTTCAAGAATACTTCAGCTCTTTTATTGTCTTCATCGATTTTGATTGAAGATACTTTTGCAGGGCTTAATGCTCTTGTAATAAACAATTGAATATTGTTTGTATAATTAATAACGTCAATATTTTCGTTTCCTAATTCACGAACAATTCCGTGAATACGAGACCCTTTCATACCTACACATGCTCCTACTGGATCAATTCTGTCATCATAAGAATCTACGGCTACTTTTGCTTTTTCACCTGGAATACGAACTACATTTTTAACTGTAATCAATCCGTCGAAAACCTCTGGAATTTCTTGTTCAAATAATTTCTCCAAGAACTTTTCTGAAGTTCTAGACATGATAATTTGAGGTTTATTTCCTTTTAATTCAACGCTTTCAATGATTCCGCGAACATTATCCCCTTTACGGAAAAAATCAGACGGAATTTGTTTTTCTTTCGGAAGCACAATCTCGTTTCCTTCATCATCAACCAAAATAACTACTCTAGGACGTACGTGGTGTACTTCTGCTGTATAAATATCACCGATAATATCCTTAAATTGCTTGTAAAGATTAGTATTATCGTGTTCGTGAATTTTAGATATAAGATTCTGACGAAGCGCTAAGATAGCTCTTCTTCCTAAATCAATCAACTTTACTTCTTCAGAAACCTCTTCACCAATTTCAAAATCCGCTTCAATTTTTCTTGCTTCAGTCAATGTAATTTCCTCATTTTCAAAATCAAGATCCTCATCGGCAACAATTACTCTTCTTCTCCAAATTTCCATATCTCCTTTGTCAGGATTAATAATGATATCGAAATTTTCATCTGAACCATATTTTTTCTTTAATGCATTTCTAAATACGTCCTCTAAAATTGCCATAAGCGTTACACGATCAATAAGTTTGTTATCTTTAAACTCTGAGAATGAATCGATTAATGCTAAATTTTCCATGCGAATTTTTTAATTAAAATTAAAATGTTACCGTAACAACTGCCTCTTTAATTTCTGTGTAAGCTATTTGTTGTTCTTTTTGAACTGTTTCTTTTCCTTTTCCTACTTTTTTCGGTTCTCTTGCTTTCCAAGACAAAATTATGAAAACATCGTTAGCTTCAATCAATTCTGCTTCGATTTTTTCTGTATTTGTGGTAACAATCAATGTTCTACCAATATTTTTCTTGTATTGTCTTACCATTTTTAGAGGTGTCCCTACTCCAACCGACGCCACTTCAAGCGAAAAATCCTGCTCTTCACGATCCAGGTTGTTTTCGACTGCACGACTTACATCAATACAATCCTGAAGTTGCACTCCATTATCTCCATCTAAGCCAACACTAATTTTAAAAGAATCCGAAACAGCCAAATCAACCAAAAAGATTGATGGTTTTTCCAGAAGAGCTTCCGTAATTAATCCGTTTACTTTTTCTTTAAATGTCATAATTTTATAAAAAGAGGGGACACTTAGTCCCCTCATTATTTAGATTTTATTAAATAACTGTGCAAATATAGTGATTTTTTTATAAATCAAATAAATAGATTGCTCTAAAAATATTTCTTATCTTTATATTACGTCAAAATTATGCATTAACCCAATCAACTTAACCTAAAAAAGATGAAACGAATTTTAGTCCCTACTGATTTTTCTGCTCATGCCGAAAACGCCTTAAAAGTCGCGGCGCAGGTTGCAAAAAAGAACAATTCTGAAATTATTCTTCTGCACATGCTCGAACTTCCGCATCAAATGAATGATGCCATTACAAGTGGCGCAAGCATTCCCGAAACGATGCTCTTTATGAAAAAAGCAAACGAAACACTAGATGAAATTTCAAACAGAAATTATCTTGACGGAATCGAAATTACCGAAATCGTTAAGATGGATAAACCTATTCACGGAATTACACAAGTAAGCAAAGAATACGAAATTGACCTTATTGTAATGGGGTCTCACGGAGCTTCTGGAATAGAAGAATTACTGATTGGCTCTAATACCGAAAAAGTAGTTCGAAATTCTGAAATCCCAGTATTGGTAATCAAAAAAGAAAATCCCGACTTCTCTGCTTCTGAAATCGTGTTTGCTTCTGATCTTTCTGAAGAAGCCTACCTTCCTTTTGAAAAACTATTAAAATTCGCAAAACTATTTGACTCAAAATTACACTTAGTAACCATCTGCACGCCAAACAGCTTTAAGCCAACTCATGAGATTGAGAAAATAACGAAATCATTTATTTCAAAATTCGATTTTTCTAATCTCGAAACACATATTTACAACGATACTAATATCGAGAACGGAATTATCAATTTTTCCAACAGCATCAATGCAGATGTGATTTCGATGTGCACTCATGGAAGAACTGGTTTCGCACACTTCTTTAACGGAAGCATAAGCGAAGGACTGGTAAATCATGCTATAAAACCAGTGCTTACTTTTAAAGTATAACAAATAACCTCTAAAACTTCAAAAGCCTTTCTTTCGGAAGGCTTTTTATTTAAAAAAAAAAAAAAAAAAAAAAAAAACGAG